>NZ_JAKSYF010000110.1:0-26933 GCF_022829745.1 Methylobacterium sp. E-016 | reverse complement strand
ACGCCTTGTACGCGAGGCCCTTTGGCAGCGGGCCAAGAGGCAGCTACCCGGGCGATGGGGTGTCTACAAGGGGTAGCTCGACGTCGGGGGGTCGAGGATCATGGGCTACATCTCGCGGCCCGCGCGCGGCACGGCACCAATCGGCAAGAACGGTCGCAGCATCGTCGTCAACCTGTGCAGGCCGCGCGCGCTCCTCGTGGCCATCCCGCAGGCGACGTACGAGCCCCGCCTGCAGGAGCCCTCGCGGGTGATCGTGGTGGTCCTCACCGAGCGACACCACGCCAAGGGACACGACCCAGATCTTTGCGATTGATGATCTCGTAGCCGAGATTGAGGTCCTGGTCCAACAAGGGCGAACTCACCTTGAACCATGGCGGGCCGGAGCTGACGCTGTCGATCTGACGACACCGGAGGCGCGGGCTCGGTTGGGCGAGCTCCTCGACGTGCATCACCGGCGAATGCAACTCGCATACAGAGAGGTCGTGGAGACCAGCTTCCCGCTGCTCGCGGGCAAGCTTCCACTCTACCAAGTCATGCCTGTCCGGTACGAGATTGAGGTCGAGTTCCATGATAGGCGGGGTTATCCATCTGAAACGCTGCAGTGGAGGTGGGTGCCCGTGGCAACGTTCGACGACGTCGGTGCCACCATCACCTTCCCCTCCGAACTTTCGGACATATGGTCGAGGGCTGCATCGGACGCCTATCGACAACGCATCGACGAAGCCCTTGCTCGCTACGGGCGACCTGCTCCCGACCGGCAGTACACGTTCGGGCAGAAGGGCGTTCCGGATTTCGACAACGACTTCCCGGAGCACGGCGGTCAGGTTAACGAGACATCAGTCGTACGTGCCGCCGCCACTCGCATTGCGGAAGATCTCAAGCACTTGTTCAGTGAATTACCAGTGAGGGACCAGCCATTTATTCGTCCTGCTTTGTAAAGGACGCATTCGGATCTTTTCCAGCTTTTCACGGCCAGTAGGAAGTTCCGGAGGTCCACCCTGCTCGGGAATTAGCGCTTGTACCCCAACGTGTCCGCTTCGCAGCTTCGTGCTGCCGGGATGGGCGCTGAGCCGAATGTCTGCTTCCCAGCGGCAAGCCAACGGTGACTATCCACCCCGAGCCGAAGTTGCTGGAGGGCCGACGAACGGCCGCTTTGTAGAAGCGACGACGGAGGTCCAGACGGCTGGGTTGGGTCGAATGCGGAACGTCCGCTTCCTGGCGGGCGCCCAACTTCCGCTATTGGCGCAACCAGGACTCAACAGGTTAGGTGCTGGAGCGTCCGCTTCGCAGGTGCCGACAGGGCCACAGAATGGCCGAGAGGGGCGCAGTGTGGAATTGCCGTTTAAGTGCAGGGCAGAGGTGCTGTGGAGGCGGATTTCGTGTTTGACGGTTGCCCCTAAAAGTCGCTACGAACCTGGAAGTCGGTGCGTTGGAAAGTTCAACATATTCAGTGGCTTCGGATTATTGGTGGCGAATCCCCCCTCTCCGCCAAATCACCCTTAAACCATTGTGATGACGGTATCTTTTTGATGCCGTAGGCCTTTCAGCGCGCTCCTGCTACGAAGGAGTGCTACGAAGCCATGAGGTAGATGGTGGGGCTCGTCCAGCGTCGGGGCATCTTCTATGTCCGTTGCACCATCCCGGATGCGCTGCGCGCCGACATGCCGGCCGTGCTCGGAACGGCAGGGCCTGGCATCTTCGACGAAAGCGCGCCCGTCTCGCTGAAGGGAAGGCGGGCCGGCCGGGAGTTCTGGGTCAGCCTCGGCACCCGCGACGCGGACGTGGCACGCGATCGGGCCCGCCGGCTGGATGGCGAGGCGGACGCACTCGTCCGCTTGGCGAAGCGCCGTCTGCCTCAGCGCTCAGCCGAAACTCTCGGACCTCGACGACACGGTTCTTCAGGGTCTGGTCGCGACGTTCCGCCATCGCAAGCTCGCCGCGGATGAAGCGCGGCGGCGCGGCGCCGACCCCCTCAGTCGCGAAGGGTTCGACGCACTCGGACGGGAGATCGCGTCGCGGGAGGCCGAATTGCGCAATGCCAACGCGCGCGGCGACTGCACCGCCACGCATTTCGATTTCGATGCGATGATGACCGTGCTCGATGCCGGACTGAACATCGCGTTCGGATCGCCAGCGGATCGTCGTCTCCATCTGGCGTTCGTCGAAGCCGAACTCGAGGTGATGACCATCATCAAGGACCGGCACTCCGGGAATATCCGCCCCACACCCTCGCCCCCGCCGAAGGAAGACCTTCGAACGGAGGCCGTGTCTCGGCCGAAGCAGGAGAGGATCGAGGCACCGAGCCCGGAGCAGATTCTGGAAGGCTGGAAGACGGATCAGGCGCCGACCGAGAAAACCTTCTATACGTTCTCCAGCAGGGTGCGCCGGTGGACTGGCCTGCCCCTATCCTGTGGCCCAGGTTCGAAGTTAGTGCATCGTCGGTCGCGTGACGATGGCGGGTTGTGCGAGCGGCGCTGAGCTGCTCGGTTCGGTTGGCCAGATGACGACCTCCGGCGCGGGCGGCTGATAGCCGAGCGACGAGTGCGGTCGGAGGGTGTTGCCGTGCCTCCGCCATTGCTCGATCACGATGCAGGCCTCCTTGAGGGTGTAGAACACCTCGCCGTCGAGAAGTTCATCGCGCAGCTTCGCGTTGAAGCTCTCGCAATACCCGTTCTCCCACGGACTGCCTGGCTCAATGTAGGCCGTTGCTGATCAGACCGCTGCGATCCAGTCTCGGACAGATCGAGCGATGAACTCAGGTCCATTGTCCGAGCGGACATGGCCCGGCACACCGCGCAGGCTGAACAGATCCGAGAGCACGTCGATCACTTCGAGGGCCTAAGCTTGCGGGATACGCGGATGGTGAGGCACTCGCGCGTGAACTCCTCGATCACGTTCAGCATCCGGTACTTGCGCCCGTTGTGCGTGCGGTGCTCGACGAAGTTATACGACCAGACGTGGTCAGGTCGCTCCGGCCGCAGTCGCAGGCACGAGCCGTCGTTGAGCCAGAGCCGCGACCGCTTCGGCTGGCGAGCGGGAACCTTGAGGCCCTCGCGGCGCCAGATCCGTTCGACCCGCTTCACGCTCACCGTCCAGCCGTCACGCCGGAGCAAGGCCGTAACCCGACGATAGCCGTAGCATCCATGCTGCAGCGCCAGGGCGACGATCGCAGCCGTCAGAACAGCTTCGTCCTCGACCACCACGGCGGCCTTGCGTTGGGTCGAACGATGCTGGCCCAGGACACGGCAAGCGAAGCGTTCCGATACGCCATGCTCGGCAACGACGTAGTCGACACACGCCCGGCGGCGAGCCGGGCTCAGAAGTTTCCCGAGGCTGCCTCCTTCAGGATCAGCTTCTCCAAGGTCAGATCGGAGATCGCCCGACGAAGCCGCTGATTCTCCGTCTCCAAAGATTTTAGCCGCTTGAGCTGATCACCCTTCAAGCCACCGTACTCAAAACGCCAGCGGTAGTACGTGACCTCCGTCACCTCGATCGACCGGATTGCTTCGGCGACCTTACGGCCTTGCGAGACCAAGACATCAACCTGGCGCAGCTTGGCGACGGTCTCTTCAGCCGTATGATTTTTCCGTCCCATGACAACATCCTCCACATGGCTCGAAGCCATACCTCAGGGAGGACCACTTTTCAGGGGGCAGGCCATTTCTGTCGTCGGGTCATCCGGGAGATCCTGCCGGAGCGCAAGGCGATCCACGTGAGCGACATCACCCTGCGGATCGGCGCGGACCTGGTTCACGAGGCCGGCGAGCACGTGCAGGCCTGGCGCGTCGAGACGGTCAGGGGAGGGGCCATCGACGAGCGAATGTACCGCAACGGTTGATTCGTGAGCGAGGGCGCCGGACGCTATCGGACGCCCAGGTCGGAGGACGGCGGGGTCGCCGTCTGAAGTTCAACGAGCCGCGGGGTGTGCAGACGACGTTGAGTGCAACCGGCGCAGCTACCTTGGAAGTCGTGTCGGCAGACCTCACCTTGCCCCCAATGGGCAGCGCGTTCGACGTCATCATCGTAGGGGGAGGCGCCGCCGGCATCGGTGCCGCCCGGCGGCTCGCGGCACAAGGCTCATCGGCCTTGCTGCTTGAGGCATCTGCGCGCCTCGGAGGCCGCGCGTGGACGCAGGACATCGGAGGGTACCCGCTCGACCTCGGTTGCGAATGGCTCCACTCCGGCGATCGAAATGCATGGGTCGGCATCGCCGAGGCATCGGGCTTCCCGGTCGACCGAGGCGAACCGCCATGGGCGAAGGCCCACCCGGGCATCGAGCACGATGAGCACGCACAAGAGGCGGCGCAAAGGGCGTACGGCGACTGGGAAGACCGGCTCCGCATCGTCGCGGCGGGCAGCGACCGGGCCAGCGACGCCCTTCAGCCGGGCGGCCCCTGGATCGCCTACGTGCGGGCCATCGCCGGCTTCATGAGCGGCATGGCGCCCGAGCAGATCTCCGCGACCGATTACCTCGCCTACGACGATGCCTCGACGGGCCGGAACTGGCATCTGCCGTCCGGCTACGGCACGTTGGTCGCTGCCAGCCTGCCGTCCACGACGACGCTGCGGCTCGCCACCCCCGCCGACCGGATCGACCTGACGGCGGACGGCGTCGCCGTGACCACCCGCGCCGGCACCATCCGCGCCGGGGCCGCCATCCTCACGATCTCGACCGCGGTCCTGGCCGGCGACGCGATCCGCCTTCCCGCCGGGACCGAACCCTGGCGCGAGGCGGCCGCCGCCCTGCCGCTGGGCCGCAACGAAAAGATCTTCCTGGAGATCGGGCATAACGCAGCGTTCGAGCCAGACTCGCATGCCTACGGCAACCTGCACGGCCCAAGGTCGGCTGCCTACTCGATCCGACCGAACGGATGGCCGGTGATCGAGGCGTTCCTCGGGGGCGACGGCGCCCGTATCGTGGCGGAGGGGGGCCCGGCCGCCGGCTTCGCCCACGTGTCGGCCGAACTGGCCGCCCTGTTCGGCAGTGACGTGGCGTCGGCCATCCGCCCCCTCGCGGCGACGTCCTGGAGCCGGATGGCGTCCATCGGTGGGGCGTATAGTTGCGCCCTGCCGGGACGATCCGATGCGCGGGCGCGGCTGGCCCGGCCATTCGAGGACCGCCTGTTCTTCGCCGGCGAGGCGACGCATCCTTTCGACTTCACCACTGCACACGGAGCCCACGACAGCGGGATACGGGCCGCCGACGAGGCCTTGGCGGCGCTCGGGGACAGGCGGGGCGAAGCGGCCTAGGCGAGGTCCCGGAGGCGTCCGCATGGCCGCAGGGGCCGGAACATCCGGGGGCGGGGCCGATTTCCGAAGTTCCCGGACAGCATAACCCGACACGCGCGCCGCACGGGCTGTCCCGTACGAAATCGGCGCGCCAGGACAACCTCATGACCGACGCCTCCGACCACCGCCTCAAGATGCAGGACCCGCGCACCCAATACCCGCAGCCGCCGTTCAAGCGGCAACCGCAGGAGGCGCCCGGCCTCGCCGGCGCGATGGACCCGAAGCCGGACCACGGCGAGACCAGCTACCGGGGCCACGGCCGCCTCGCCGGACGCAAGGCCCTGGTGACCGGCGCCGATTCGGGCATCGGGCGCGCGGCCGCCATCGCCTTCGCCCGCGAGGGCGCGGACGTGGCGCTCAGCTTCGTCGAGGCCGAGATGCCGGACGCCCGGGCGGTGGCGAAGCTCATCGAGGCGGAGGGCCGCAAGGCGGTGCTGCTGCCCGGCGACATCACCGACAAGGCGTTCTGCGACACCCTGGTGCACAAGGCCGTGGTCGAGCTCGGCGGTCTCGACATCCTCGTCAACAACGCCGGCAAGCAGACCAACCAGACGGACATCGGCGACATCACGGACGAGCAGTTCGACCGGACGCTGAAGACCAACCTCTACGCGATGTTCTGGATCACCAAGGCGGCGATGCCCCTGTTGCCGGCCGGCGCGTCCATCATCAACACGGCCTCGGTCGTGGCCTACAACCCACCCAAGATCCTGGTCGACTACGCCACCACCAAGGCCGGCATCATCGCGTTCACGAAGGCGCTGGCCAAGCAGTCCATCGAAAAAGGCATCCGCGTGAACGCGGTGGCGCCCGGCCCGTTCTGGACCGCGCTGCAGCCCTCGGGCGGGCAGCCGCAGGAGGCGGTCGAGAAGTTCGGATCTGAGGTGCCGCTCGGCCGCCCCGGCCAGCCGGTGGAACTCGCGCCGGTCTACGTCTTCCTGGCCAGCCAGGAGGCGAGCTACGTCACCGGCGAGGTCTACGGCGCGACGGGTGGCAACGGCACCGCGTGAATTCGCCGAACCGGCGGGAAAACCGCTTCCCGCCGGCTGTCATGCTTGGCACTGCCTGTTCGAGACAAACGTGGCATTCGCCCGAGCCGTACGCGCGCTACAGATCTTCGAGGGGGTGGACGCCAGGCGTTGCAGGCGGGGATACTCTACTTGGCTCGCCCGGTGGGACCGATCATGCTGCAGCTTCAACCGATGCCGAAGGTCATCACCTTCGATTGCTACGGCACCTTGGTCCGGTGGCATGACGCCGTCCGGTCGGCGGCCCACGCGATCCTTGCCCGTCGCCTCCCGGAAGCCGATGCGCAGGAGCAAGCGGCCATCCTGGCCGATCGATTGCGAGAGGCTGCGGTGGAGCGGCAGAAGCGTCCGCAATTCCGCGACTACAAGTCGATCCTGCGATCCGCCCTAGCCGAGGCCCTCGCCGATGCCGGCCATACGGCCAAGCCCGAGGACGGCGACACGTTGCTGAGGGTCCTGGGACGTATCGAGCCGCACCCCGAGGTTGCCGCGGCGCTCGACCGTCTCCGCGCACGCTACCGGCTGGCGGTCATCAGCAACACGGACGACGACCTGATCGCAGGCACCGTCGCGGCCATCGGAGTGCCGCTCGACTTCGTCGTCACGGCCGAGCAGGCCCATGCCTATAAGCCCGATCACGGGCTCTTCCTACACGCCTACAAGACCATGGGCGTGCAGAAAGAGGATACCATCCATGTCGGCATGGGGCAGTTCACCGACCTCAAGGTCTGCCACGAGCTCGGAATCCGCTCCGTGTGGATCGACCGGGTGGGCGAACCGCCGAACCTTGCATGGCCACCGCATGCGTCGCTCAAGGATCTCTCGCGCCTGCCGGACCTGCTCTCGCCGGAGTGAGCGAACGCCGCGAGGAACCTGATACCTTAAGATGATGCTCAGCCAGTTCGGCACGGCGATCCGAAGCGGACGTTCCGCATCCCACCCGTCTGAAACGCTCAGGCAGGCGGTCTGCGGCGGCCGATGCTGGCCGAAAGCCGCTGGTCCGCTCCAGAGTAGGTTCGCCGCAAACGTCGACGTTCTCTGCAGCGAACCTCGACAACAACGCTCATGCAGGGCGAGGCTGCATCGCCCCCCGCTGCCAACCACAGTAGGCTCTGCTCGCAGGGCTTGATGAAGCGCACCGTGCGCGTCCGAGCCGACCTGTGGCCGGCGATGGTAGCCGGAAGTTTCCATCAGTCATTCAACAGCCGCTACGCGCTAGCCGAGGCGCCGATCATGCTCGCCCGCATGAGGAAAAACGAGCCTCTCGGAAATATCGTTCTGAGCGTCTGACGCACAGTCCCGAGCGTCGGCCTCAAACGAGCCGGTCCAGCGCGCGGCGGCCACTTCACGACTGGATCGCGCCGTTTCGCCGGGAGATCGCGGATGCCCCGATGCCCGGCCGGCAGGATGCGGCGGCCGACGTGCGCGGATTGGAACAGGGCGCTCCAGCCTTCACCACCGTATCCAACGCATGGGGTAGAGTGTCGAGAACTGCGCGGCATGAGAATCTAAGATCGAGGCGGCGGGCGCCCATGGATCGACGCGTTGCCAGAACAGCGGGCCGCGTACTCCGGACTATGGCTTTTGGCTGGGCGGCAGGATCATCGCGGTGTCTGGGTCGGAGACGTCGCCCTCCTGTTGCTGATCGAGCGAGAGCTTGGCCGCAAGGTCCGGCTCCTGTCCGTTCGCCAACTCTTGCGCAGCCGCAACTTCCTTATCACGTGCCTGCTCCGCCGTGAGCTCGCCGCGCACCACCGCCCGGGCCAGGTTCAGGCTCAGGACGTTCTCGGCCTCGCTAGCGCCGTAGGCGGTGAGCGTGCCTCGCGTCCGGTCCGGAATGACGCTGCCGTTGAAGGTGGCGACCGCGCTGAAGAAGTTAAGCGGGACTTTGTAGGGCAAGCTCTGCTCCAGCACGTCGTTGTGCTTGGCCGGGAAATCGTGCTCGGCTCCCATCTTGTGCACCACCGTCCGGATCCACGGCCCGTTGCGGTGCCAGATCAGCAGCGTCGCCGTCTGCTCCTGGGGTGCGCCGTACTTGTCAGCAACGGCTTCAGCGGCCTTGCGGGACGGCTCGGGCCAATCCTGCGCGAGGCGCTCGGCGGCCCCTGCGGGGCCCGCGGACAGCGCGAGGACGAGAGCGAGGATGCATCGGCTGCGGTTCTGCGAGGGCATGCGCTTCCCTGACGGCGCCGGGGGCAGCACGGCTTCCTGCGGCGAATGGGAATCGCTGTCACGCCGCCGCGTTGCTCCGGGTCTACGCCGGGTATAGGCCGAGCACCCGAGAATGGTTCCAGGGAGATGCCCGATGGTGCAGCTGATGTCGCTGGACGTGAATGGGCGCGCGGCGCCCGTGAGCGTGGACGACCCCGATACGCCGCTCCTCTACGTGCTACGCGATGATCTCGGCCTGCACGGGCCGCGCTTCGGCTGCGGGCTGGGCCAGTGCGGCGCCTGCACGGTGCATGTGGATGGGCAGGCGGTGCGCTCCTGCATCACCCCGGTCTCGAGCCTAAAGGCGGGGGCCAAGATCGTGACGCTCGAAGGGCTCGGCAGCCTGGACAAGCCGCACCCGGTGCAGGCGGCCTTCATCGCCGAGCAGGCGGCGCAGTGCGGCTACTGCATCAATGGCATGATCATGCAGTCGGCTGCCCTGCTCAACGAGACGCCGAAGCCCAACGAGACCGCGATCCGGCAGGCGCTCGCCCAGAATCTCTGCCGGTGCGGCACCCATCAGCGGATCGTGCGCGCCGTCCAGCGCGCGGCCGGCACACTCTGACAGAGGTTGTTGTCATGACCGCACCCGCCCTCTCCCGCCGCAGCCTGCTCCTCCAGGGCGGCGCCCTCGTGGTCGGCTTCTCGCTGTCCGGCCGCGGCGCCAGCGCCCAGAGCTTCGCGCCGGTCGCCACCAACGGCTTCGCGAAGCCCGTCGCCCCGGACCGCGTCGACAGCTTCCTGGCGCTCGGCGCCGACGGTCACGCCACGATCTTCTCCGGCAAGGTGGATCTCGGCACCGGGGTCGAGACCGCCCTGACGCAGATCGCGGCTGAGGAACTCGACCTGCCGCTCGACCGCGTGACCGTCGTCCAGGGCGATACGGCGCTGACGCCGGATCAGGGACCGACCTACGGGAGCCTCTCGATCCAGAAGGGCGGCGTCGAAATCCGGCAGGCGGCGGCGACGGCCCGCGCGCGCCTCGTGCAGATGGCCAGCGAGCGCCTCGGCGTACCGGCCGACGAGCTGGTGAGCGAGAACGGCACCGTCCGGCCGAAAGCTGGCGGCCAGGGCCTCTCCTACGCCGATCTCGTGAAGGATGGGCGCCTCGACCTCAAGGTCGATCCGGCGGTCAAGACGAAGGATCCGGCGCAGTTCGCCCTCGTCGGCAAGCCGGTGGCGCGGGTCGACATACCCGAGAAGATGACCGGCCGCTTCACCTACATGCAGGATTATCGCGTGCCCGGCATGGTGCATGCGCGGGTGGTCCGTCCCCCGACCATCGGGGCGGATCTGCAGGGCGTGGATGAGGCCTCGGTCGCGGACATCCCAGGACTGATCAAGGTCGTGCGCCAGGGTAACTTCCTGGCCATCGTCACCGAGAAGGAGTGGGCGGCCGTGAAGGCCGCAAAGCAGCTGAGGGCGACGTGGTCGGAATGGGAAGGCCTGCCCGAGCAGGGCAAGCTCTGGCAGCACGTGCGCGCCACGAAGGTCACCAAGGACGACGTCACGAGCAGCACGGGCGATGCCGAGGCGGCGCTCGAACAGGCGGCCCGGAAGCTCGAAGCGACGTACGATTTCGCCATCCATACCCACGGCTCGATCGGGCCGTCCTGCGCCATCGCAGAGCTGAAGGACGGGTTCCTAACCTGCTGGACGGCCTCGCAGATGACGCACGCCCTGCGCAAGCAGCTCGCGGCGATGACCGGCCTCGCGCCGGAGGCGGTGCGCTGCATCTACGTCGAGGGCTCGGGCTGCTACGGCCGCAACGGCCACGAGGACGCGGCGGGCGACGCCGCCCTTCTCGCCCGCGCGGTCGGCCGCCCCGTGAGGGTCCAGTGGTCGCGCGCCGACGAGCACGGCTGGGATCCGAAAGGACCGCCGACCCTGATCGACCTAAAGGCCGGGCTCGACCCGCAGGGCAACGTCACCGCCTGGTCCTCCCAGTTCCACATCCCGGAGGGGGCGGCCGGTAACGTGCCGCTGGTGGCGGCCTCGCTGGCCGATCTGCCGCACGAGACTACGATGGCGCCGGGCAACATCATCGGCAACTCGGCGCTGCCCTACGCCTTTCCGAACGTGCGCACGGTCTGCCACCGGCTGGCCTCGACGCCGTTCCGGCCCTCCTGGATCCGCACCCCCGGGCGGATGCAGAACACCTACGCCAACGAGGCCTTCCTCGACGAGTGCGCGGCGGTAGCCGGCGCCGACCCGCTGGAGTACCGCCTGCGGGCGCTGAAGGATCCGCGCGGCATTGAGGTGCTGAAGCGGGTTGCCGAACTCGCCATGTGGCAGGCGCGCCCCTCGCCGGTGAAAGACGCCGCGGGCGACGTGCTGCGCGGCCGCGGAATCTCCTACGTGAAGTACGAACTCAATCGCACCTACGTAGCGGGCGTGGCCGAAGTCGAAGTGAATCGCAGCACCGGGCAGGTGCGCGTGCCGCGCTTCTTCGTGGTCCAGGATTGCGGGCAGATCATCAACCCCGACGGCGTGCGCAACCAGCTCGACGGCAATGTCATCCAGACCGTCAGCCGGGTGCTGCTGGAGGAGGTCACCTTCGATCGCGGCGCCGTGACGAGCCTCGACTGGTCGAGCTACCCGATCCTGACCTTCCCGGACGTGCCCGAGGTCGTGATCGACCTGATCGACCGGCCAACCGAGAAGCCGTGGGGCGCCGGCGAGCCGTCCGCCGCCATCGTGCCGGCGGCGGTCTCGAATGCAGTCTTCGACGCGACCGGCGTACGCGTGCGGTCCGTGCCGTTCACCCCGGCCAAGGTGAAGGCGGCTCTGCAGGGGGCCTGAAACGCGAGCAGGCAGGATCGTCGGGGCGTGGCGCCGGTCCCGCGGCGCGGGCCCGGGTCGCGATCCACCGGCCGCGCCGCGGACACCGGGTGGTGCCTCGGCCGCCGGGATCGACGCAGCTTGATCGAGGCGGCTGGCATGGGCCGGCCCGTGCCGGGGTCCGGTCCGACATCCTTTGACCGCACCGTGGCGGCGCTCGAACATCTGCTGCTTTATGTTCGTCCCGTACGCCGGCTCCTCGACGGCGGCCGGACAAGGATGGAGCTGTTGGGGGCCTACCCTAACATCGCGAGCGGACCGCCTGCCTATGCCGACGAGGCGAGAAGACACTCCCACCGACCCTGCCGAAGGCGCTTCACGCTGCCCTCCGACATTAAAGTGCTTAGATAGTACTAGGCTGTGAGACGTGGTATCGGATCCGCAAAGCCCCACAGCGCTCGTTGCAGGTTTACCCGGAAGCGGACGTTCCGCATCCAACTCCACACGGATGCAACAAGGGATCTAGGAGGCACCCGACAGTGGATATTCTCTGCGTCATTTCAGTGATCTGGGTCAGTTAATCTTTCTCACTGGCAGGCGGTTCGTAGGATGAAGGATTGTTGCGGCGATCCATGACCTCATGGTTTGACTGAAAAACTCCAGGGACGGCAGATCGATCGGATATTCTAGGCCGACTTGCTGGTCTGACGGTTGTCGAGCTTGCGCAATTCGGTGGCGATGTCCTGGAGACTGGAATCACCCTTGCGCAAAACGCGATCGGCTTCTGATAACCGGTCCCGCTCCTCGGCCGTGACGTCCCGGGCGCTGAGGACCACTACCGGCACGTCGGCGCAACCCGGCAATCTTCGCAAGCGGTCAAGGAACGAGAACCCGTCCATCACCGGCATGGTGAGATCGAGAAGGACGAGGCGCGGCACGCCAAGCCCGACCTGCTCGAGCGCCTCGCGGCCGTCGCCGGCCTCGCGGACGCTCCAGCCGTTGCGTTCAAGGGCCGTCCGTAGGCGGTGCCGCATGTCCGCGTCGTCATCGACCACGAGGACGTCGCCGTCCGCTGCTCGGAACTGATCCAGGATCGTCCGGAGGCGCGCCCAGTCCACCGGCTTCGGCACCGCCTCGATGGCACCGAGCGAGGCGCTGAGCGTCGCGTCGGCAACGAAGCTCACCATCACCACCGGGATGCCGGCAGTCTCGGGATCCGACTTGAGAGCGGCGAGCACCGACCAGCCGTCCATCTCGGGCATCATGACGTCGAGGAGGATGGCGCGGGGCTTGAGCGACTGGGCGAGGTTGAGGCCGGTGCGCCCGTCCGCCGCCGTGCGCACGGAAAAGCGCTGGCGTTCGAGGAACCGGGTCATGAGCTCGCGCTGGGATGCCTCGTCGTCGATCACCAGCACCAAGTCATCCATGCGTTCGCCGTTCTCCGGTACGGCGTCCGGCGCGACATCGACCGTCCGGTCCGGTGCCACCGCCGGGACGCGCAGGGTGAAGCTCGTTCCCTCGCCCTCGACGCTCGTCACGGAGATGTCGCCGCCGAGCAACTGTGCGAAGGCGCGGCTTAGAGCCAATCCAAGACCGGTGCCGCCATAGTTGCGTGTGGTGCTCTCGTCGGCCTGCGTGAAGCGCTCGAACAGGCGTCCGACCTGCTCCGGGTTCATGCCGATGCCCGTATCCCGCACCGTGAACTGGAGCCAGCCGCCGCGGATACCCGCCTCGCGCCCGGCTTCCAGCGTGATGGTGCCGCCCTCGGTGAACTTGGCGGCGTTCGAGAGCAGGTTGAACAGGCACTGGCGCAGCTTCACCGCGTCCGTTCGGGCTCGGCCGACGCCATCGGCCACGTCGAGCACGAGGACGTTTCCCTTCTTCTTGACGAGCGCCTCGACGGTGGCGGCCGCGTCCATGACGAAGGCGGCGACGTCGATGTCCTCGGGGTAGAGCTCCATCTTCTCCGCCTCGACCTTCGACAGGTCGAGCACGTCGTTGATCAGGCCGAGGAGGTGCTGGGCGTTCGATTTGATTTTTCCGAGATCCTTGAGGAGGCTCTCCTGACCGAGCTCCTCCGCCTCCTCCTCGAGCATCTCGGAATAGCCGATTACGGCCGAAAGCGGCGTGCGCAGCTCATGGCTCATGTTGGCCAGGAACCGGCTCTTCGCCCGGCTGTGCTCCTCGGCCGCGTCCCGCGCCTCCTTGAGCGCCACCTCGAACGCGTGTCGCTCGGTGATGTCCTCATGGACGCCCACCCACTCCCGGATCGCGCCGTCGGCATCGCGCACCGGCACTGCCCTTGCCACGTAGCGGCGCCAGCCCGCCTGGGCGGTGCGCACGCGATGCTCGACCGTGTAGGGGGCCTCGGCTCGCAATGCGTCGGTCCAGGTCGCGATCGTCGCCGGGAGATCCTCGGGATGGATCGCCTTCGCCCAGCCCGCGCCCATGTACTGCTCTGGGGTGTGCCCGGTGATCTCCGCCCACCCTGCTTGCTCCTCGACGAAATGCCCGGCGGCGTCGGTCGTCCACATCACGCCGTTGACGGCCCTGACGGCGGATCGGAAGCGCGCCTCGCTGACGTGCAGGCGTCGCTGCACCCGACGCTGGTCGAGCGAGGAAGCGATCATCGCCAGGAACAGGATGAGGAAGGTAACGCCGGCGACCGCCAGGGCGAGGTCGCGTTGGCCCGCCGCCAGGGTGGCTACGTGGGCCGCATGGGCGCCGCTCTCCTGCGCGGTGAAGGTCGCCGCGGCCATCCCGGTGTAGTGCATCCCAGCGACTGCAAGCCCCATCACGCAGGCGGCGGCGAGTTTCTGCCAGGGCCGATTGCGGCGGAAGGTAAGCCACAGGGCTGCGGTCGCAGCCGTGACCGCGATGGCGACCGAGACCGCCACCACAGCCGGGTTGTAGGCAAGGTTGCCCGGCACGCGCATCGCCGCCATGCCGGTGTAGTGCATCGCCGCCACGCCAAGGCCCATGAGCGGGCCCGCGACCAGCAACGCGCCCGCACCCGTTCCCCGGCGTGCAACCCAGGCAAAGGCGCCGGCCGTGACACCCACCGCGATCAGCAGTGACAGGACCGTCAGTCCGAGATCGTAGGCCGCCGCCATTCCCATCTCGAAGGCGAGCATGCCGACGAAGTGCATCGACCAGATGCCACCGCCCATCGCCACCGCCGCGCCAGCGCCCCAGGCCCAGCGCGCACCGGCGTCCGGACGCCGGACGCGGGCACCGAGGTCCAGCGCCGCATAGGACGCGAACACCGCGATGACGATGGACAGCGTGACGAGTAGCGGGTTGTATCCGGTATGGGCCATAGGATGTCCGGTGGGGGCACGGGGTCCGTAGCACCGAAAGGCAGCGTTCCTGGGACAATCTTTCGGCCCGGAAGCGCAAGACCTTGCGAGCCGTCAGCGCGATGGCTCTCGGAGGATCAGGCCGGGCTTGGCGAAACCACCGAACGCAGCAGCCTAGTGAGGTCGTCGAGACTGACCTGGCCCTTTCTGAAGACCTTGTCGGCCCGTCCGGCCAGACGCCGCCGGTCGTTCACGTCGACGTCCTTGGCCGTCAGCACGACGACCGGGATCGAACCCCATTCCGGCTTGGCCCGCAGGGTGGCGAGGAACGCGAAGCCATCCATCTCCGGCATCATCAAATCGAGAAGGATGAGGCAGGGTTGCACTGTCGCGACGACCCCGAGCCCGACCTTGCCGTTCTCGGCCGTGACGACCCGCCAGCCTTCCCGGGTGAGGTGGGTCGACATACGATCCCGTGTGTCGGCATCGTCATAGATGACCAGTAGCGGGCCTTCGTGGTCCCGGGGTCGGAAGCGGTCCATCACCCCCTGAAGCTCGTCCCAGTCCACCGGCTTCTGCAGGTAGTCGGTGGCTCCGAGGGAGAAGGCTAGGTTCTGCTCGTCCAGCACTGTGACCATGACTACGGGGGTGTTGCCGAGTTCTGGATCTCCCCTGAGTTCTCGTAATACCGACCAGCCGTCCAGCTGCGGCATGGTCACGTCGAGCAGGATAACCCGGGGCCTCAGGGTCCGCGCAATCTCCAGGCCCTCCCGCCCGTCGACGGCGGCGACGGCCTTGAACCCGTCGCGTTCGAGGAAGCGGGTGAGGAGATCACGCGTCGCCGGATCATCATCGACGACGAGGACGACGTCCTTGCCGCACACATCGTCGGATAGAGGCATCCCGACATCCGCTTCCATTGCCGGCTGGTCGTTGGTGCCAGCGATGCGGGCCGGGACCGAGATGGTGAAGGTGGTTCCTCGACCCTCCTCGCTCGCCACCTTGATATCGCCGCCCAGCATGGATGCGAACGCCTGGGTGATGGACAGCCCGAGGCCGGTGCCGCCAAACTTCCGCGTCGTTGAGGCATCCGCTTGGGTGAAGCGCTCGAACAGGCGCGCCTGCTGGTCCGGGCTCATGCCGATCCCGGTGTCGCTCACCTGGAAGGTCAGCCAACTCTCACCGTCGCGTTCGCCCCGTTCGGCCTTCAGGGTGATCCGGCCGCCTTCCGTGAACTTAGCGGCGTTCGAGAGTAGGTTGATCAGGCACTGGCGCAGTTTGGTCACGTCGGAACGCGCTTCGCCGAGGTCATCGGCGAGGTCCAGCGTGAGGACGTTCTCTTTTGCGGCGACGAGGGATTCGACCGTTGAGGCGACGTCGCGGACGATCGCGTCGATGGCGAAGTCCTCGACGTAGGTCTCCATCCGCTCCGCCTCGATCTTCGACAGGTCGAGCACGTCATTGATCAGACCGAGGAGGTGGCGCGCGTTCGCTTCGATCTTGCGCATGTCGGGAAGCAGGTCGTCGTGGCCGCCGTCCGCCATCTCCTCCTGCAGCATCTCCGAGTAGCCGATCACCGCCGAGAGCGGGGTGCGCAGCTCATGGCTCATGTTGGCGAGGAACTCGCTTTTGGCCCGGTTTGCCTCCTCGGCAGCCTCCTTGGCGGCGGCCAACTGGAGCTCGCTCCGCTTGCGCCCGTCGATGTCAGTGACGACGACGACGGCACCGACCCGGTGACCATCAGCGTCGAGCATCTGCGCCGCCGAGAACCCGACCCAGGCACGGCTGCCGTCGCCGCGGCGGTAGTCGACCTCAAGATCCGCGCGCGACTCGCCGGCATGCACCACGCGGTCGAGGGGCCAATCCCCGGGCTCGACCTGGCATCCGTCAGAATGAAACCCGACCCAGCGGTCCTTCCGGTCGGCGGACGTATCTGAGACCACATCATGCCCGAGGATCACGGTGGCCCGGGCGTTGTGCCCGACGATGCGGCCTGTCGGAGCCTCGGCGATCAGGACACCGACGGGCAGCGTCTCCATCACCGTGCGGAGGGTGGCCTCGCCGGCCCGCATCCCACGGCGCGCCTCCGCCTCGCCCGCTTCCGCCAACCCGGCCGGAATGGTGCCGGCGAACAGGGTGGCGACGTGGAGGTCGAGGCCGGTGAAGGCATCGGGACGACTGGACTGTAGCTTCAGGACACCGACGGCGGCGTCCCCACGGAGGATCGGGACACAGACTGCCGAGCGTGCGTTGAGCGGGCCGACGAGGTCGCGACGGACGCGAGGGTCAACGAGGAGGTCCGGACACAGCACCGGCTTGGCGGTCGCCAGGCAATGGCCCGAGAGGCTGCCATCGATGGGGATGCGCAGCCCGACATGGGGTTCGAGCGCACCGCGTGCCGAGCGATAGACGAGGTCGTCGCCCTCACGGAGCTCGATCACTGCGCCCTCGGCTTGGGAGACCGCCGCCATGACACCGCCGACGAGGGTATCGAGGATCACGCCACGGTCCCCTGCCGCCCGGGTCACGCTGGCCTGGGCGGCGATCAGGGCGTTCTGCTGCGCGATCAGCGCGGCCTGGCCGGAAAGAAGTCCCTCGCGCTCGGCGACCGAGCGGCGCAGTTCCATCTGGGACATGACTTGCCCCGCCAGCGCGCGTAGAGCTACCGCCTGCCGATCCGTGAGGCCCTCCGGGCGGGGCGCGAGGTCAATCACGCACAGGCTGCCGAGACGCTCGCCGTCGGCCGCCTCCAGCGGCGCCCCAGCGTAGAAGCGCAGGTACGGTTCGCCCGTGACGAGGGGATTGTCCCTGGTACGGGAGTCCAGCGACAGGTCGGCGATTACGAGCAGGTCCGGGGAGCCGAGGACATGCGCGCAGACCGACTTGTCCAGGGAGGTCTCGCAAGGCGCGAAGCCCGACCGCGCCTTGAACCATTGGCGGTCGCCGGCGACCAAGCTGACCAGGGCGACCGGGACAGAGCAGGTCATTCGGGCCAGCTCGACGATGTCGTCGAACCCTTTCTCGGGGGGCGTATCGAGGATGCCGTACCCTCGGAGTGCGTCCAGGCGACGGGCATCGCCGACTTCGGGTGGGAGCGTATCGTCGGTCATGTGCGGCTCGCTCATGGGAACGGATGGGCTCGCCGACGCAAGGCCGTGGGATGACGCGATGCGGTGTTCGGGTGCCCTCGACAACACGGTGACCGTGCGGTGGTTGCCCGCCCGTCCCGGTCACGTCTTCGAGTGGTCCCTGATTGGCGTCTGTTCCGGAGCGACGGGTCACGCCCTGGGGCAGCCGCCGGGGATCAGTCCTTCTCGATGACCGAGACCTTCCCATCCCGCTCGACGATGGCAACGGCGACCTGATCCATGTCATCGAGGCCCTGTTGGCGGGCGGCGGTGCGCACGTCGGCCTGCTGCATCCGCAGGCGCCGCATCTGAGTCTCGTCCCAGTCGCCGTCTCGGTAGACGACGATGGGCGTGCCGTCGCAGATACGCTCGAACCAGACGTAGCGCAGCTTCAGCCACGAGACGGCCACGTGCATGAGGCCGACGGTGAAGATCGCGCTCATCGCGCCGACGAACGACTTGTCGTCGCCGAGCACCGCGCTGACGCTCATACCGCCGAACAGGAACAGCACCACCATGTCGATGGGGGCCTGCTGGCTCGCGGTCCGGCGCCCGATGAGGCGGATGACGAAGAGAACGACGAGGTAGGCCGCCGCGGCCTTGAAGACGGTGCTCATGCCTACGGCACCGAATACTGCGACCAGGGCAGGGTCTCGCCTGCATCCAGCCGTGCCCAGAGATGGATGCTGCCGCGGAAGCCGGGCGAGCCCGCGAACAGGATGGTGACGCGTTCCTGACCCTTCACGACGGGGAACTCCATGCGGATGCTGTCGGCGCCGGCTTCCCAGACAGAAGGACGCGGGATGATGCTCTCCAACCCAAAATGGTCGGCCAGCCCCTTTGCCATGGTCACGGCGACCTTATCGCCGCCGGGCGGGACGCGGGTGTCGAACTGGACCTTGGTCGGGGCACCGAAGCGGACCACCGGCTCGTAGCGGAGCTTGATCGAGGCATCGGCGTTGGCAGCCTCGCGCTCGCTGAACAGACCCTGCCCGAACGCTCCGAGGACGGAGGCGCCCACGAATGCGACCATGGCCCAACGGCCGATGATCTCGGCACGCCGCCAACGTCCCTCGAACGCCGGGTAGAAGCCGCGCGCGATCTCCTCGCGCATCGGCGGGTCGGGATGGATGACGTCCAAGATATTTTCCTTGGGCAGGGATCTGGGCGGAACCGCCCGGGACGGGAGCCAAGTCGTCGGACCTGCCGTTGGCTCCCTGCAGGTGCGGCGTTATCTGGGATGACGCGGGAACGTGATCGCTCCTTCGAGTCGGCAAACCGGATCACGCCCGCCCGAATGCGGCTGCGATCCGGCTCGGTCTCTCAGGCGGCGAGCGGTTTGGCCGTCCGAATCTTCCCATAGAGCTCGACGTGGATCTCGTGGCGAATGCCGTCCTTGGCGCCTACGATCTCGAAGTGCTTCGGCTTGCGTTGAGGCTCTCCCTCGACGGCGTAGCCCTCGGCCTTGACCGCCGCGAGGACCGCCGCCGGATCGGCCGGGGTCTGGTTCGCCTTTTCCGTGTGAAGCTTCCGCGGCCACGCGATCTCGCAGACGGTGCCGTCCTTGAGGGTGATGAGCGTCACTTTGATTTCCGAGGGTTTGGGCTCGCCCGTGATCGTAACTGTGTCGCCATGGGCGATTGCGATGACCTCGGCGCCCTTCGGCCCAAGGTCGGCGAGGATGCGTCCTTCCTTGCCATCGATGGCGAAGCGGTGGCCGAAGACGGCCCAGACGGTGCCGGTGATGGTCTGCATGTCGTTCATGTCGAGTCTTCCTCGGGTGTCGTTTGCCGGCCTGGGCCACGGGATGCCCGGCGTACCTGGACGGGGCCAGTTCCTGGCGATGCCGGTGGAGACTGGCATCGGCCCCTGTCGGGGCTGACGGCTCTCTAGGGCCAGGGTTCGAACTCATCCTGAACCGCGCCGTTCAGCCTCCGTTAAGCGCCGGCGACCCGGCCCGACCGCTCATCGGATCGGGATTGTCATCTCGAAACGGAGTCTGCTGGCGTCGATGGTCCGGCGGAAGCACCCCTGCAGGCTCAGCTCGATGATTTGCCTTGCGCGAACAGTGCCCGCCCCTGTGTGCCGATTGCCGATGAGAACTTGCTGGCGACCTAATCGGCGGGCGGAACCGGGTCTTGATTTTGATGCGCCCCGCAAAGGTCAGTCAGAGGGCTTGCGAGAAGAACCATCGCGTTCGCTCGTCCTGAGCGGAGGCAACAAATGTTGCCAACGGGCCGTGCTCGACGACTACGCCGCGGTCGGTGAAATAGATCTGTCGGCTACACCACCGTCAGCTTTTCCGGCGGACTCTGTCAGAAACGGACCAGCGTCTTACGGCCAAAACCTGCCAAATGTCGAACGTCCGCCTCTGGAGTTTGACGCTTGAAAGCAGACTGGCAGAAAACCACCCACCCCGGACGTTGGCCTCTACCTCAACAGCCTGGAAGCGGACCTTCCGAAGGTCGCCAAAGGGTCAAGAGTTCGCGTCAGGATTGATCGGTGGAGCAGCAGCAGTGAAGCCGAGCCACCGCCTCCGTCGACAGCAGCGGCCAGCTCGACGTCGTCGGCACCGGCTCGGACGCGATCACCCTGGCCGCCGGCCTGACCACGGTGGGCGAGTTCACTGCCGACGCGACGGAGACCGCCAAGCTCACGGGCGGGGCAGCGTTCACTACGTCCGGCGGCGCCTCGGTCCAGCGCTCGGCCCTGATCGACCAGTTCAACAACCTCGGCACGCAGGTCGACCAGGCGGCCAAGGATGCCGGCTTCAACGGCACCAACCTGCTGGCCGGCGACAACCTGACCATCGCCTTCAACGAGAAGACCGGTTCGGCTCGGTCCAAGCTCAGCGTCCAGGGCACCGCCCTGTCGGCGGCCGGCCTCGGGCTCGGCAGCTTCGTCGATTCGGCCGCCGCCCAGGGTGGGGCGAACTTCGGCGTGCAGAACAACGCCGACCTCGTCAAGGCGTCGGACGCGCTGACCAACGCGCTGACCAGCCTGAAGTCGCTGAGCTCGACCCTGGGCTCGAACCTCTCGGTGGTTCAGACGCGGCAGGACTTCACCAAGCAGATGGTCGACGGGCTCGACACCGGAGCGGCAAACCTCACGGATGCGGACATGAACGAGGAGGCCGCGCGCTCGCAGGCGCTGTCGACGCGCCAGTCCCTGGCGATCTCGGCGCTGTCGCTGGCCAACACCGCCAACCAGGGCATCCTCCAGCTCCTGCGCTGAGCCGGGACTGGCCGGCGCGGCCGTGCCGTCGCGCCGGCTGCCACGTGGGAAGGCGCCCAGGCGATCGGGGGGGGCAACATACGCCGGTGCGCCGATACCGACGATCTCGTGGGTTATGACGTCGCCATCACCGTCGTAGGACTCCACGCGACGTCCGGAGGCTCGACCGTGTGCTCGCACGCCCGAGGCAGCTGAGGAAGCGGCCACGCCGACAATAAGGCCCGCCGTGGAGACGAGCCCGACATCGGCACCGAGCACGGCGGCACGCAGCCAGCCGATGCGGTTGACGAGATGCTTTTCCATATGGATTGCGCGCATCGGCTTCAGGGTCTCTCGAGGGGACGCTCGCCTTTGTGCGGGAGTTCGAGGGTCGGGGGTCAGCAACAGCAATCGGACCCCGATCCACTCTTCACGAAGTCCCCGTCGGGGAGCACCGGCTTACCGGTCTTCTCGCCCTCAAGCTCGCGTTCGGCCTGGAGCCAGAATTCGACCTCGTAGCCATGAGGGCGGCCACGCATGTTCCAGAGCTCAAAGGCTCTGAGACGGATGTCGCCTTCGGTCTGCGTCGTATCGGTGGGCATGCTCTGGTCCTCGCGATGGTCGGGATCGATGGTCATGGGCGCCGCCACGCCTATGCCGGAGGCGCCTCCGGCGATGCCCTGTGCAAGGCGGCATGACGCTTACTCATCGCTCCCTGGATCAGGGTCGCGATGGCGTAGCCCATGGCGCCGACGGCCAGGGCGGTTGCCAAGGGCGATGTCCGGCCGCGCTCCCCCCGTCCCGGATGTCCGCCGCGGCTCGACCGTTCGGCCCTGCGGATGCTAGCCCGTCCGCGGTCGAGGGTATCCTGTGCCAGATGAGTCGCCCGCTTGGCGACGTCTTCAACGGCGTCGCTCGCGCGCCAGAAGATCTCGTCGGCGGCACCCTCGATGCGGCGGCCTTCATCGGTGCCAGTATCCTCTTCGTCCGTGGACTGGCGATGCTCGTTGTGCGGCTTCGTCATGGTCGATTTCCTTTTTTGGAGGTCGGAATCCCTGCCGGGCCCGCGATGACCGGCAAGGGCTTCGCGTCGCTCAGACGACGCTGATGCGGTTCTCGACCGCGGTGGTGCCAGGGGAGGCCCACGCGGCCCCCATCGCCTCCCTGCGCTCCTGCATGGTGCGCACGGTTCCGCCGAGGTAGACGGTCCCGCCATCCGCCTTGACGGTCACGGTCTTCGGGTCGAACAGCCAAGAGCGATCCAGCGCCTCGCTGATGCTGTCGCTGACGGCCTCGACGTCGACCTGGGGCTTGACCACGATCCGGTTGTTCACGGCGACGACACCGGACAACTGCCGAAGCTCGCGCTCGGCGACCTCGGACTGGAAGCGATGGTCGACGTCGCCGGTCAGGATGACGGTCCCCTTCGAGACCTTCACCATGACGCGATCCGGAGGGACGGCGACGTTCCAGGCGAGACGGGCGATGGCGGTCGCGGCGATGTCCTCGTCGGACCGCTTGCGGGCGTAGGGCACCACGACCTCGATCTCCTGCACGAGGGCCCTGACGCCCCTGACGCGGCATGCGGCGGCCTCGGCGGCGATCTTCTCGTCGTAGGTCCCCACCTGACCGGACAGGGCGACCACGCCGTCCCTGGCCGTGACGCCGATCTCCGAGGAGGTCACCGCCGGATCCCAGATGAGTTCGGCCGTGACGCGGTGTTGCAGGCTGGTGTCGTGGGACATGACGGTCTCCTTGGGGGCTGCCGGGATCGCCGATGCGCGGAAGGGCTCGGCGACCCCGACCCATGCGAGGCGGTCCGGCGACGTCGTCGAAACGCGTCCCGGCATCCGGTGAACACTAGGTGGCGGAACCGGAGCAGTCCTTGATCCAGCGCAAGGATCAGGCGTCACCGGAATTGTTCATGACCGAACGAGCGGCTCGGGCGGCGAGCACGGGTCCACCGGGAACACCGGGGTTGATCTCGATCAAAGACCGGGCCCGACAACGCGGCCATCCCTGGGTCGTGGTCGGCGGTAATAAGGCGCGACCGGAAATCAGGGGTCCATCGGTCATGAGCACGTACGTCGCATCGTTGACCAATGTCGCCGTCACGCGAGCGACGCCGACTGCGGCATCGCTCGATCCATTGACGGAGAGCCTGCGGATGCTGGGGGTCGCCGTCCTCGGATCGGCAACCGCCGTCTGCCTGATGTGGCTCGTATCCTGAGCGACGTCCCGGTCGCCGCCCTACCGTCGAGCCGACCCGCCGCCTGGACCTTCCGCGTCGATGGGGGCCTGCCGGCCTCGCTTCTCGGATGCGTCCGGCGCGAGGCGCGTCATGGCATCAGCCGAACCCGGAGCCATCCCATGTCGATTCGCCTTCCCGTATCCGCGCTGCTCATGACCGGCCTCCTACAGGTCGCGGCGGCGGCCACGGATGGACAGGTCCAACGTGGCAAGACCTTCGTCGGCGCGAACTGCGCCACCTGCCATGCCGTCGGCCGGATCGGGGAAAGCCCCCTGGCCGTCGCACCCGCATTCCGGGAACTCCATACGAAGTATCCGGTCGAGGACCTCGGCGAGGCCCTGGCGGAGGGCATCACCACGGGGCATCCGACCATGCCCCAGTTCGAGCTCGAGCCCGATCAGATCACGGACGTGTTGGCCTACCTGAAGTCCCTGGAGCAATGACCGTCCTGCCATGGAGGCTTCCAAACTGCATCCCTAGGAAGCGGACATCGAAAACCCGTCAGGGACGCGTCGCCTTCTCGGCGCTGGCACCGACCGCCTTGGCGAAGGCCTCGATCCGGGTCGACTGGTCGGCCAGCATGCCCTCGAGACGCTCCATCCGGATGCGGTCGAGCTTGTCGTGCGAGGCCATGATCTCGACCTCGGCCTTCAGGTTGATCTCGTAGTCGAGACCGGCCGCCATGCGATCCCGCGCCGCCTGGCGGTTCTGCGACATGAGGATCACCGGCGCCTGAAGAGCGGCGACCATCGACAGGATCAGGTTCAGGAAGATGTAGGGGTAGGGGTCGAAGGCGCCGGCGCGGGCCAGGACGACGGTGTTCACGACGACCCACGCGACGAGCATTCCCGTGAAGACCAGGATGAAGCCCCACGAGCCACCCAACTGGGCGACGCGGTCCGCGAGGCGCTCGCCGAAGGTCTGGTGCTCGACGAGGACGCGGTTCACGTCCCGGGACACGTACCGCCGCTTGGCGACATGAAGGATCACCCGCCGCTCGCGTTCGGAAAGCCCTTCTAATCCGTCTTCCATCAACTGCCGGGCCAGCTGGGTGACCGCACCGTCGACCGGCGGCTTACTGCCGTCATCGGCATTCGCGGGAGGGATCATGCCGCTCGTCGGGGCGTGCTCGGTCATCAGTGGCTCAGGAAGCTGCAGACGGGGCAACGGCGCAGGACATCCCGGGTGACGCCGCCGGGGACGGCCTCCCGCAAGCGCCCATGACCGTAGGCTCCCATGACGATCAGGTCGGTCGCGCCCTCGGACGCCAGGTCGAGCAGGGCTTCCGGGTCGCCTGCGAGATCGACGGACACCATGATGCTCGCCAATGTCATGGACGGGACGGCTCGCTCGGCTGCGGGAAACCGGACGATGCCCGTCCGCCAAGGTGCCGGCTTTGACCCAACGCAAGGGCGGGGCCGGAAATCGTACCGGGCCATCGTCGAGGGACGACGATGCCTGGCCTTTCGCCGCCCGGAACGGGTTTGCGCTGGATCAACGATGGATGCCCGGCCAACAGGCATGGTCCTCCCCTCGTCACCGGAGGTCCACCATGTCGTATGCCAGCATCATCGTCGCCGTGGATCCCGGGGAGCGGACGGCTCCGCGGATCGGTGTGGCCGCGCATCTCGCGCAACGGCTCGATGCACGCCTCATCGGCGTCGCGGCCTGGGCACCGGACTACCCGCGGGGGTTCGGGGAGACGTCCGTGCCGACCGGATACGGGATCGAGGACCTCCGCCAGAAAGCCTTCGGTGAGTTGCACCGGGCGGAAGAGACTTTCCGTCTTGCGGCCCGGCCGGCGGGGCGGATCGAGTGGCGTTCCGAGCTCAGGGAAACGCTCACGTTCCTCGCGGAGCAGTCGCGGGCGGCCGATCTCGTCGTGGTCGGGCGTCAGGGGAAGAACGACCTGCCGCATCACGCGGCCGCCGTCGGACCCGGTGACGCACTGATGACGGTTGGCCGGCCGATCCTCGTCGTGCCGCACGGCGTGGAGCGACTGTCGGCGACCCGCGTGGTGGTGGCCTGGAAGGACACCCCGCAGGGCCGCAGGGCGATCTCCGATGCGATGCCGTTCCTGACGCTCGCCGAACAGGTCCAGGTCGTCCAGGTCGCGGAGGGCACCGACCGGACCGAGTTGGAGGACGTCGTCGCCTATCTCGGCCTGCACGGCGTCAAGGCCGTGGGGGTTCTCAAGGCCCCGAAGGCTGGCGGGACGGCCGAGACCTTGCTCGACGCCGCCGAGATGTTCGGGGCGGACCTGATCGTCAGCGGAGCCTTCGGGTACAGTCGCCTGCGGGAATGGTTCTTCGGCGGCGTGACGCGCACCCTCCTCGACCACAGCCCTGTCTGTTGCCTGATGTCTCACTGAACGCCATCCGGTGGATCGACGTCCGGCGAGGTCGTTGATCCACCGCAAGGACGACGCCGGCCCGGCATCTACGGTGATCCCCGCGCCTGCACGGTCGACGCCCCGCGTTCGACCACGGCGAGAAGGAATTCGAGGTGACCTGTCCCCGCGCCGTCGAGGCCCTGACCAAGCAGCGTGACCGTCTCGTCGAGGTGCTCCGCCTGATCGACGACGGGCGGTGGTGGACCGGGGACGACGCCTGCCGGATCGACGAGGACGAGGTCTGCCTGCAGGCCGACGGGATCGGGGCTGCCCTCGACGTGGTCGAGCGTCTCGCCGGCGAGATGGCTGCGGAGGACGGCACCGGCACCGGGTCGCAGCTGGCTCCGAAAGCGACGCATGCCGTCTTGACACCGGGACATCATGTTCACGAAGGCCGCGCCGCGCCGGAAGGCTTCGGTCCGTTCTCTCGGGGCCAGGTCGGTCCCCTGCAAGACGAGATCCATCCGTCGGGGGGATACGAGCAGCGGGCCCGGCGGCTTTCCGGCGGCGTCCCGAATCTGGCCTGATCAATAATAAGCGACGCACCCTGGGCCATCTCGCCGTGGCGATCCGACGGGAGCCGGAGGATACTCGGGACCGGATCGCGGGTGTCATCCGCGAGGTCGCGGTACGCCACGAACGGGACCTCCCGACCGAACAGGCTGACCCGAAGACGTATCCGGCTCGGTTCGGGCGGAGGCGCGTCGCGGCTCGCAGGGAAAGCCCCTTCATCGCGAGAGGAATGCCGGTACCTGACGTCCGATTTCCCTCAGGGCATGCGCTGTCGATCGTCCTTTCGTGAGCGACCGACGGTTTTTCGAGGTGGTCCGGACGATGTCGAGGGCGGCGACGACCGCGATACCAACACCGAGGACGAACGCCATCGAGATCGCGGGCTCGGCCATCGGCGGTCGACTGACGGCGCCCATTGGTAGGAGAGCCCGTTGAAGCATCCAGGGCGAGACGGCGACCCAGGCACCCAGCACACTGGATGCCCACCGTGTCCAGGGCTCTGGTTCGGGCCCGTCGAGGAAGGCCAAGCCCATGACGGCAAACCCGCATGCGAAGGCGTTCAGTGCGGCGGGGGAGTTCCCGGTCTCCAAGAACAGGAACGGAGTGAGGACCACGAGCGCCCCCAGCACCGCCGAGATGCCGTCGAGCATGGCCCCGACGTTGCTCCCATCCTTCGGGAACCTTTGAGTGAGAATCGGCGTGGAAGAAGGACCCGGTTGACGGGTTGATCGGCGTCCAATCGGGACCCACCCCCGGCTTCTCCTCCATGCTCCCAGCCAGTCAGGGCGGGAGCCAGCCGGGATGTTGATTGTGGAGACCATCGCCAAG